>NZ_CP009126.1:0-32444 GCF_000740965.1 Pectobacterium atrosepticum
CAGTTCGTTAAGCCATAACTCAAAGCTATGTCCGCGTTGGTGAGGTTGTTGGTTATGGAGGGCTTCCAGACCTTTGAGGAAATAATCATTATCGATGCCTGTGGGGACGATTAATGCAGGTGCAATACCTGATGCCGTCTGACTGTCTGCCCCCTGAATTTTGGCAACAAAACTGCCATAGACAGCATCATCCTGTGCGGTGATAATCCCGTCAGGAATGGATTTCCGGTATTCCCATAGTCGGGTGACAACTCTCAGAACGGTTTCCCTGTCTGCTTGTTTTATCAGGCTGCGCAATCTCTTAAGTTTGGAGTCACCATCCTTTCGGTAGATGTCATTGTCTATATCGATAGAAAGCTCAGATTCGAAAAACTCACGCATTGTTTTGTTGGAGAAATCTAATACGTACCCTGCATTTATTTTGTCTTCAAAAAGCTGGTTAAAATTTTTCAGATCTAGCGGTGTAAATTTCATTCTCTATTACCTGAGGTTGTGCCCTGCCAGTATGTGGGATGCTTTCAGAGCTTCTCGTTACAGGACTGTATCTAAACGACGAGCATCATAATAGATTCCTGACATAGTTCCTATGGGAATCCATTAGAAATCCATAAGGTATCTTATATAACTCCTAAGTGTTCCTTTTGGATGCTGTGATTGATTAGATCGCCCCGTCTCGTTCCAGCTTTTCGCGTAGCGCTTCCATGATGTAATTAGAAAAATCCAGGTTAGTTTTGTTTGTATCTCTTAGCTTCTTGTGTGCAGCAAAAAACGTTTCAGGGATAGCTTTTAATGTTTTGGTGCGAACGGCGCGAGTAGTTGCTTCTGGTTGCTGCTCCGCTACCTGCAAAAGTGCGTCATTGCCGACAGTGGATGCTACATCAAAAAGGGATTTTTTATTTTTCATGGGGATCTCACAGATATGTTATGTAGTTATAAAGGAAACCTGTTGGGTTTACATTGGATTTCCTTTGGGTTTCTATTGTACATCATTTACCGTTTTCGACTAGTTCCCGTAATTCTTTGACGAGCGCGACAACTTCTTTCCCGGCTGCCGAAGCGCGACCATGCTTGATTTCAGTTATCCCCATCCCCTGCCGTAAAGATTGAGTAAACCCATACCGTCCACGGCGATATGAAAGGCGACTATTCAGCAACGACATGTGTTTCACCTTTTTCAGGGTATCTTCCATGTCCGGGAAATGTTTCTGGTTTGGCTCTGTTTTGCAGAACATGATTTTTGCGTTCAGCTCCACATTCATTTGCTTGCTGATTTCTGCCAGCACCTTGTCGAACTTCGCCAGACCAATTTGTTCCGTGACCGTATCATTAGCCGGGACGATCACCACGTCTGCTACTGCCACCGCGACACGATTAATATCAGCATCGAAACCGCCGCAGTCGATGACCACCGTTTTACCTTGGTCATCCAGTTCCCGAAGGACGGATATCAACTTTTCTTTATTGTTGATAGCCAGGACATTCCATTTCTTGTCATCGGGTCTTAGCTGGTTGATGACGCTGACCCCTTCATGGATATCTAGGTCAATTGTGATATCAGGTTTTAGCTCACCAACGATATGTACTGTAGATGTAGTTTTACCGGCACCACCCTTATGATGAGATATTGCATATATTGGCATTTCCTTCCTCCTGTAAGTAAACCTTAACGGTATACTATATGCATCCTAAAGGGATTTAAAGTATTTCTTTAGGAAATCCTTGGGATTTCCTTTGAGTATCCTGGACAACGTGACGAAAACCCTGTTTTAGTTAGGCAGTTTCATCTAGGTTTAGGTCTGCCAGATGTCGCATTTTGCAGCTTCGCTCACACTGGGGGAGATTGTGAAATAAACAACATTTTTTAATGATGCTTCAGCAATGAGTATCGGAATCTCATTATATAGTTTTGATATATATATAATTTCACTGAGAAGGTGGAACTTATGGGGCAATGGGCGCGGAACCCCGATCTGGTGCATAAATTTTTTATGTGCCAGATCGGGGTTGGCCAAGCAAAGCGCGGCAGCGTGTTTAGATTTACAGTAAATGGCGTTTATGGTTCATCTGTTGGTGCAAAATACGCGCAATCAAAATATCCGTATCACGAACCGTATAAAAAATGGCATGTCGCTGAAATTCAATGCGCATCACACCAGGAACGGCATGGTAATCACGTCCCATATCTGGCATTCCGGCCAGTGTCTCGAAAAATGCCTCAAGTGCGTCGGTATAATGGTCTGCCTGAGCTTCACCAAATTTCAAGAGCGTATAGTCATAAATCCCGGCGAAGTCGTCTGCTGCCCGTTCAGTGAGTTTATACACGATGTCTCAGCTTTCTTTGTGCTGCAATATCCCGCAGTGATAGTGAGCTTTCACCACTTTCCAGCCCGGCAATGACAGCCTGGCGAACAACTTCATCATTTGTTTCCTGTTGCTCCAGCAATCGAAGAGCAGAGCGCATAACTTCACTCGCAGAGCCGTAACGGCCACTGTCTATTAATCGACTGATAAACGAATCGAGTTGTTCGCCAATCGTAACGCTTGTTGTTCTGGCCATAACGCCCCCTGTGTTAACTATCAACACAATGATAGGAATACTTGCTCCTGGTGTCAACGAATACACCCAAACGGATTTCGCCCCCTTCCTGCCAGACTGGTTTTTTAGCTTACTTTTAGCGATGAAGTAGGTAAGGGCGAAAAGCGCCTTTTCGCTGCATTGCGTCTCGTTGACTCCATGCCTCCGGCTAAGGCCGGAGGTGCTACTTAAAGTCTTTTGGGGAGCATAGCGACCATGCTGAACCGGCGCGGCCGTCTGGCCGCTGCAAGGGCGGTCATTATCGGTTTTCCCCGTTATCCACAGAACTTATCCAGCGAATAAGTAGATCTTTAATGAAGTTAAGTAGGTCGAAGACCTGATTGTTTTGCAGCTAACTATTGGTTGATTGCAGATAGTCCCATTTACCTATTTGCAGGTAAGTGTGCATAAAAGATATAACGCCGGTGTTGATTGGGGTTTTGACCAAATATCGGTGAGGTTATCGTGATAATGGTGACTAAAAAACGAGCTGTTTTAGCAGATGGACAACGAACATCCTCCGCAGGGAATCGGATTAGTAAAAAGAGGGCGGGTTAGTGAGGCGGGGCTGTGCCTGGCTGCTCCATATTTACCAGTTCAAGCTGGTAAAGCTGAGTCCAGACCATTTTTTCAAACTGCTGAGGGGTTAGATGGTGTATATCACCCTTCATATCACGGAAAATACGCTCGGCCACCTGACGCTTTCGCTCATCGAACGGTAATTCGGCCAGCTTACGCCGTTGTTTGCCCTCAATAGCGCGTGTACGGCGGCTGAGTATCGTCTGATGGCGGCAACGTTCATACCAGCGCTTACGGGCTTCTTTTACTGTCATAGCCTCGCCGGGTTGTAGAATGCCGTCCTCAATAGCGCGTAGGCGTTCTTCTTGCTCTGCTCGTAGCTTGTCCATATCCACACCGGTAAGACGCCAGCCTTCTTCTGTAATGATTATATGCTTAGGAAAACGGCACCCGTTCACATAATCCCACTCAGTTTCAGGCGCAAGGACTATGCCAAACCTCGCCAGTTCGTCTATCAGACGCGACACCCTAGATACCGTCACGGCAGTTTCAGGGATGATCTGGCCATCTTCATTCCGTGGACTGAGTTCTTCAGCCAGCTTAGTGATGTTGATAGTGACAATACCAGTAGCAAGATCGGCTTTGTTGACGAAAAGCACAAACAACGCATCGAGCAAACGCCGGCGTACTTCACGGAAAGCTCTTTTTCTGTCCGCGACAGGTCGCAAAAAAGTGAAGATTGGATCGGCAGAAACACGACGACGAATAACCCAGGCACCAGAGGTTTTGTCCTGGCTCATAAGGTTACGTAAGGCTCGACCATGCTGTTTACTGAGGGGCTTATAATGCGCCGGACGCACGTAGAGCGGTAACGGACATTTACAGGCTGTAGAATGTTCGCCACGGTGACGTTTATCGGGGTTTTCTTGGGAAGATTTAGTCTGGTTACCCACGCCCGCCCGCGCTTATGGCGAGGAAGAGGGGTTGTTTTAGGTTATGCATTTGCTATAATCCTTTTCAGGCGCCGCGCCTGCTTTCGACCCCCTGAATATCCCTCGTTCCGCCAAGTTCGTCAGGATTTCAGGGGGTTTTTGCATTCAGGGTGTGGCTTTTGCCTATCACCCTTTCCCTAGACGCTATTACCGGGAACGTCCCACCCGTATGAATACTTGTAAACGCAGGTAAATTACCACGTAGTGAAGCAACGATCAATTCCCCCACCAAAAGATCCCGCAAAGAACATATCTAATTTACCTAATCAATTCATACAGATATTGAGTCTCAACATTATTAATATTGTGAATATCAACAGGGGTTTTCTCTTGCCTATGTAGGTTCAGAGTGAACGCATTTCTTTGTTAATTCAGTGGAAATTCGCTTCCTCGCTTTGAGTGTTCGGTGCTCGCCTATGGCTGCGCTCCGCCTCAATCAAAGGCTGCGGCGAGCGTTGCCCCTTCCCATTAGTCCTTCATACAGTCATTGAATTGGCTTAATAATCTTCGAACTTCATCACGTTGTTCACGTAATTTTTTATTCTCAACCAATATATGGTTGAGGGGATTATCATTACAATTCATCACCTTACGATGATTCTCTAAGATGTTTTTAGCTACCTCGTCGTCAACTGTATAAAAATAGTACTCTGGATACCCCAAAACCTTGGCCACTCGAAGAATAAAGTCAAAAGGCGGGGTAAAACGTCCTGCCTCATAATTCGATATTCTAGAACGACTATTTACACTCTCTATTTCAACCAGTTGCGCTAGTTTTTCCTGTGAAAGACCAGCCAACTCACGAGCTTCTTTTAACCGTTTTGGCACCATAATACTCACCTTTTTTAGCTACTGATCATATCGGGTGAGTAGTTCGCTAGCGTTTCGTAAATCAAAACACACCCATTATGTTTTGATTTACGAAACATTAATGTTATTATCTCTAAAGTGTTTTAGGTTGACGCAATAAAACAACTGGATATAATAGCAGCACTGTATTTATATACAGTTGTTTTATCATGTTTATGAGTACGTTCGTTCTAGTTTTCGCCAAGCTAGAGCGGCGGAAAATGGGGGCTTGTGCCCACAAGGATGGGAAACATGAATTTATGGTATGTGTTGTACTGCAAGACTCAGGATGTTGACAAAATAACTAAAAGGGTCAAAAGCTTAGGCGTTAGTGTTTTTTGTCCTCGTTATGTAAGAGTCTCTCACCGAACCGACTGTAATTCGGTTCGGATCGACGAAAAAGTGTTGTTCCCTAATTATTTGTTCCTCTCTTTTGATATCAACAAAATCCATACATCAACGATTTCCTCTATCCCTGGGGCCATCGGCTTCATTCGTTTCGGTTCAGATGCCTGTACGGTTCCCCAGAAAGTGATATCCGCGATTGAATGCGCCCGCTTGATAGCGCTGAACAATGATGATCAAGCTATTGAGTGCCGTAATATTTCGCCCGCTTTGCTGCTAAAAATTCAGGAAATCTCGCTTATCAGGTCGATAGAACAACGGCAGGTTGCCTTTTCACACCTTTTACAATCGTCCAACCTTTAAACCCAACCTCATTCTTTTATACATACCGGCACTGCGGGCAATAGCCTGCGGTGCCTTTTTAATAGGAGTAGCCATATCCATGCCGAAAAAGAAGTTGGGCGAGCCAACGAGTACGGCGGTGATTTACATCGGACAGCAGCGTTACCAACTGTTAGCAAAACATGCTCGTGAAATCAGTTATTTATCCAACACCAATATCAAGACAACAACATTCCTTCACTACTTGATTGATGAATTCACCAAAAAAGGCCATGCCTCACTGCTTAACCAGTTGCAGAAGGCTCCCCCCACTGAAGAGGAATAAACCATCTAATAGGAGGACACATGATTTCATCCGCCGTGCTTCTGACTCTGGCCATGCAATGCGCCCCAACCATTCACCCGGATACATCGCATGATGTAGCCAGAGTTGAGTCGGGGTTAAACCCCTTTGCTATTGGTGTTGTAGGCCAGAAAAAAGGGCTTTTCCCCAGCAACATAAACGACGCTCTTGATCATATCGACCAGCTCAAGGCGAAAGGTAAAAATTACTCAGTTGGTCTGATGCAAATCAACCAGGCTAATTTTTCCCGTTACGGTGTCACTGCAAAACAACTGTTTAATCCCTGCACCAACCTGACCGTCTTCGAAAAAATCATCACTGACTGCTACCTCCGGGGCGGCACCCTGAAAAGGGCGCTGAGTTGCTATTACTCCGGCAACTTTGATACCGGCCAGAAGCCCGAAGCCGCATTTTCCAAAACCAGCTATGTACAGCGGATGGGTTACAAACCCGCGCAAAAATATGTCGTGCCTTCCAGCAAGGCCGATCAAGAAAAGCAAAACGCCACACCAGGCAATGCAGCACCCACGCCGCAGATACGTTACCCCAAAGGTATTGTACGCGGCGATCTCATCACCTCCGACACGCAAGTGTCACCTAACCAGGCTACACCCGTTTCTTTCCCGTCACAGGTTGTGCGGGGGGAGTTTGTAGTCATTACATCTAAATAAGGAAATATCATGAAAATTTTACGCTCTATTAAAAATGCTCCTGCCTACCTTGCTGCTGTTGCGGCCTCTGCTGCCATGTCCTCACCGGCATTCGCGGACGGGTTCGCCAAAGCCGAAACGTTGCTGGAAAAAATCTCGTCTGGCCTCACCGGTCTGGCCATCGTCACCATTACCATCGCTGTTATCTGGGTGGGTTACAAAGTGTTATGGGACGGCAAAAGCCTTCACGACTGTAAAGGGATCATCATTGGCGGCATTCTTATTGCCAGCGGTGCAGAAATCGGCGCTCTGTTGATGAGCTAAGGGGCGGAAATGGTCACGCTGAATAAAGCCCTGACGCGCCCCGCTATGCTGTTTGGCATTCCGATGGTGCCGTTAGTTATCGTCAGTGGGGCAATTATCCTGCTGGCGATATACCTCACTAAACTTTTGTTGCTGTTCCTGCCGGTAAGCTGGTTTGTCATGAACCAGATGGCTCGAAAGGATGCCCACATTTTCGGATTAGCCTTTTTAAAACTGAAAACGCGGGGCAATAAGACGTGCAACACCCACTACGGCGCAACGGCGTTCCTGGCGAACGACTACGACGCCGTAGACATCACGGAGTTCATCAACACTATGCGACTTAACGAACGGGTCACGCTCACCAAGCACATTCCGTATTCGTCGCACATTCATGAAAACGTCATTAAAACCCGAGGTAGCGACCTGATCGCAACGTGGGAAATTGGCGGAACGGCGTTTGAATGTGATACGGAAGAAAATCTCGACATACTGTCTGGTCAGTTTAATAACCTGATTAAGTCCTTTGAAGGGCGACCGGTGACGTTTTACGTTCACAATATCCGTGAAACGTACCACGATCACTTTGACGGGCATTCGGGTAACGATTTTGCCGATACGGTCAGCGAACGATACTACTCGACGATTGAAAACCATCCTTTCCGCCATAATCGTCTGTTCTTCACCGCCTGTTATATGCCCTTTGTCGGGCTGGATAAGGTAGAGCGCAAACGCATGTCCGACGGACAGAAGCAACATGCGTTAGACAGTGCATTAAAGGAGATGCTGGAGATCTGCCAGACGGTCGGCACGTCCCTGTCGCGGTTCACCGCGAACCAACTCGGGGCGTATGAAGAAAATGGCTGCGTATTTTCGTCGCAACTGTCTTTCTATCGGCGGCTGTTAAGCGGCGTCTGGCAGAAAACAGCCGTTACGCGCACGCCATTTTATGAAACGCTCGGCACAACCGACCTGTTTTTCACCGGCGATGCCGGGCAAAGCAATAACGTAAACGGAAAGACCTTCTTCCGTGGGCTGGAAGTGAAAGACTACGCGCCGGAATCCTTCACTGGGATAATGAACGTGTTGCTGTATGCCCCGTGTGACTATGTGATCACCCAGTCTTTTACCTGTATGGCGAAAGACGAAGCTCAAAAGCACATCAAGCAGACGGCCAAGCGTTTACGCAGCACGGAAGATGATGCCATTTCGCAGCAGGAAGACTTATTTGTTGCCCTGGACATGTTGCAGGCCGGACACATTGCCTTTGGTAAATATCATTTTTCCCTGATGGTATCGGCACCCGGTACAGAACGGCTGATTAAAGATACAAACAGCCTGATCAACGCCTTCACCGATCTGGGTATCACCCCGACGCTCTCCACGTTGTCGCTGCCCGCTGCCTACCTGGCACAAATGCCGGGGGTGTACACGCTAAGGCCGCGACTTGTCCCCATCAGCAGCCAGAATTTTGCAGAACTGGCGTCATTCCATAACTTCTATACGGGGAAACGGGATAAGAACCCCTGGGGTGAAGCGCTTTGCGTTCTCAAAACCCCATCGGGCGGGGCGTATTACATGAACCTGCACAACTCAATGCTCAATAAGGATGATTTCAACGAGAAAAACCTGGGAAATACCAGCGTTATCGGCACCGCCGGTTCGGGCAAAACAATGCTGATGGCATTCATTCAGGTCATGATGCAGAAATATCGGCAACCCCGGAGTTTTTCGCCGCAGGCTAAAACGCAGCGTCTTACTACCGTTTATTTTGATAAGGACAGGGGGGCAGAACTCAACGTAAGGGCGTTGGGTGGCCAGTATTATAAGGTGAAAAGCGGTGAGCCTACCGGCTGGAATCCCTTCCGGCTTCCACCGACCAAACGCAATCTGAACTTCATCAAGAAGCTGATGCGCATACTCTGCACCCGCAACGGACAAACCTTGTTCCCGCGCGACGAGCTGCGTCTTAGTCAGGCAGTGGATGCGGTCATGAAGGAGCTACCGGCTGAACACCGTGGGTTTGGTATTACCCGGCTGTTGGAGAACCTTACCGAGCCGCCAACGAAGGAAGCGCAGGAAAACGGGTTACGCGTCAGGTTGTCACAGTGGGCGCAGGGTGGCGAATACGGCTGGGTTTTCGATAATGACCTGGACACCTTTGATATTGGCGAATGCGACAATTTCGGCATCGATGGCACGGAATTTTTGGACGATGCCGACGTGTGTGCGCCGATTTCGTTTTACCTGCTGTATCGCGTCACCAGCTTGCTCGACGGGAGACGGCTGGTGATCTTCATGGATGAATTCTGGAAATGGCTCAACGACCCGGTCTTTTCTGATTTCGCCTTTAACGTGCTGAAAGTCATCCGCAAACTGAATGGCGTGTTTATTCCTGGCACACAATCACCGGCTGAAATACTGATTAACCCGATATCTCCTGCCGTGGTGGAGCAGTGCGGCACGCAAATCTTTACGGCAAACCCGAAGGCTGACCGCAAAGACTATGTTGACGGCCTGAAAGTCGCCCCGGAAATCTTCGATATCATCAAGAACCTCGATCCGCTGTCACGCCAGTTCGTGATAGTGAAAAGTCCTCTGAAAAAAGGTGACTTACGCAACTTTGCGGCACTCGTCACCCTTGACCTGTCCGGGCTTGGTACTTATACAAAAGTGTTAAGTAGCAGCGCTGACAACCTCGAAATTTTTGACTCTGTGTTTCAGGACGGCATGAAGCCGGACGACTGGCTGGAACGCTACCTGCAACTCGCACTCTGAAAGGAAATAACATGAAACTGAAAACTCTGTCTGCCGCCTATATTGCGGGGGCTTTGCTGTGTCCATCACTGACAGCCTATGCCGGTATTCCTGTCATGGTTGATGCTGATCCATTACGTCAGATTCAATACGCGACCGACGCCCAAAACTGGCTTAAAACGGTGGAACAGTATAAATCCCAGCTTAATGCCTACAAATCGCAACTGGCGACCGCGACCGGCGTACGCAACGTGCAGGACTTTTTGAGCCAGGCTAAGGGGCTGTCGAATGACCTTAAAAACCTGCAAAAAAACGGCATTTCACTCAACGACCTGCTGACGAACTCCGGCGGGTCATACAGCAGTGCGCTAAACGGCCTGTACAGCAAGTACAAGATGTTTGACACCTGTGATGCTACGCAGACACAAAGCTATGCTGATACCTGTAAACAAATCGTCATTAACCGGGCGGTGGCCGTCGAAGATACCACTGCGGTACAGGAGAAGATCAACAGTACGGTGAGTGATATTTCTACCCTTGTAAGTCGTATAGAAATGTCGCAAGACGCTAAAGAGTCACAGGATTTGGCGAACACCATAACGTCAAAAAGTGTACAGTTAAACGCTCTGACCACGCAGTGGGAAATGAGCGTGAAACAGTCGGAACTGCGTGATCAAATGCTGACATCGCAGCGACAAAAAGCCCACCGACAGCAACAACTGAGTGCGCCGGTAGCTGATTTAAACAACTTATGACAAGGATTTTTCATATGACGATTAATAACCGCACTATTTTATCTTCCCTGCTTGTTTTAAGCCTTTTTGCTTTAGGTGGTTGTGAAGAAAAGAAAACTGAGGAGTGGTATATGGCTCATCATGACGAATTACTAAAAGACTATGCCGATTGTTTGAAAACCAAAACATTCAGCAGTGAGCGATGCATTCCTGTAGTGAATGCAAAAAAGAGATCTATCAATGAACCTGACATTGCAGCAGGAATAAAAAAAATCCAAATGGAGTACATGCAAAGTAAAATAACCCCGGAGAATAACAAATCATGAGTAGCGAAGGCATTTTCACAGGAATGGATGCCGCGGTAATGAATGGTTTGAATAGTGTTATACAGGGGCAAATGTCCCTGTATTCAACAATGATGGCAGGGCTAGTTACCGGCTCTGCCACTCTGTACATTCTTTGGCGTGGTTATCAGACACTGGCGGGTAAGCTGCATACCCCGGTAGAGGACGTAGCGTGGGATTTGGCGCGGATGGGGATCATCCTGGCATTTGTCACTAATGCTGATGGTTATCTGGACGCGTCTGTTGCCGCCATTAATGGTTTAAAAGACGGACTAAGTGGAAGTGAAAATGTTTGGGTTTTATTAGATACCCTTTGGGGTAAAGCACAAATATTAGGGGAGAAACTTTTTAACCTCGATGATTCCACTTACGTGCAACTCAATGGCGGCATTGCAGAGCTATTGGTCTGGGGGGGGACAATAGTGACTTTGGTTATTGCCACTATTGTGAATATGGGAGCTGAAATAATGTTGTTGTTAATGACAACGACGGCACCCATATTTATTTTTTGCCTGATATACGGTTTTCTCCGCCCGATGTTCAATAACTGGCTCCAGGTAATTTTTACCGCGATCCTAACGCTCATGTTCTCGGCTTTATCTCTACGGATTGCGATTCAGTATTTAAGTAGTGTACTGGATAAAGCAAGTAGCGGGGCTGATGTAAACAACATCGTGACGCTGGCGGCACAAAGCTGTCTCGCAGGTATCGGTGCCGGGTTCGTGGTCTGGTTATCGGCAAAAATTGCCGGTTCACTGGCAGGGGCTAGCGTACAGGGTGTGGTACAGGGCGCGGCTAAAATGGGGCTAATGGCAGGCGGCGGCGCAGCGAAAAAAGCCGCAAGTACCGTAGGAAAGCCCGTGGGGAATGCTTTAGGCAGTATTGGCGATAAGGCAGCGAATAACCTCAAAGGCTCATCGGCCAGTAATGCCAAAGCATCGGCAAAAGCCGCAGTGGAGAAAATGAAAGCCCAAAATTAGCAGATATCCCGCCACACCTGTTCCCATCGCAAGACTCATTACTTTTTAATCCTTTCAGGAACCTAAACCATGAAACGCTTCATCATATTTATGATGTTGTGCACCCTTGCGGGCTGCGCACAGCAAAGCCATTTCCCGCCGGATGTTTCCGGCGACCTTCAACCCGTTAATTCCGCTTCCGTTATGCAGGAGGTGAATAATGTCTGAATTACAAAAAACGCTGAATACCTCGCAGTCGTTTGAAAAAGTGATGCTGACACGCGATGCGCGGGCTAAAAAACTCGCCTTTGTTATCGCCGCCGTCGCCACGGTATTTGCCTTACTTTCCGTTGTGGCCGTCATTGTCATGCTTCCGCTAAAACACACGGAGGTCGAGCTTTACACCGTAGACAGCCACAGCGGGCGGGCGGAATACGTCACCCGAGTGAAAGAAAAAGACATTTCTACCGAGGAGGCAATGGCTAAAGCCTTCGCCGCCAATTACGCCACGCTCCGGGAGGGATACAACTATTTCGCCCTGCAAAGCAATTACGACACGGTGCAGCTCTTTAACAGCGGACAGGTCAACGCGGACTATCTTGCCTGGTTCGCCGGACAGGATGCCCCCGACAAGGTTTATCAGAACGCGGCTAACGTGGTGGAAACTGAGGTCATTTCCAACATCATCAGCCAGGCTACCGCGCCCGATATGCTGGCAACCCTCCGACTGAAAAAAACCATCCGACACGTTGTAGACGGCGCGACGCGCGTCGAATTCTGGAACGTTCGTCTGACATACCACTATGTGCCACACAAGGCGCTGACCGACGCACAGCGTGAGAGTAATCCGCTGGGCTTCATCGTCACCAGTTACCAGCGTGACAAAGAACTGAGGAAAGAATAATGCGTAATCTATTCGTCATTCTCACTTTGATGCTCTGCTCATCGGCGTGGGGAGCCGCAACCCCGCAGGGTAGCCGGTACGACAGCCGTATGCAGCAGGTGGCGTACAACGTGCAAAACAGCACGGTGATCAACACCCGCGCCGGTTACGTCACCACGTTAGTTTTTGCCGATGATGAAGCGGTGATCAGTACCGAAGTCGGCTTCATTAAAGGATGGGCGGTAACAAAGGAGGCGAACCGCGTCTATATTCGCCCCGCCCCCATCACGCAGCCGGTGACGGATGCGGACGGCTCAACCGTCCAGCAGGCATTTTTACCCGAGTCGAAAGACTGGAAAACCAACCTGTTTGTCACCACGTCGGCACACTTCTACAGCCTGGAACTTAACGTACTCGATGAAGGCGCACCGGCAAGCAGTCTGGCGTTTGTTGTGACCTGGAATTATCCCGAGGCCAGCCGTAAGGCCAGCATGGAAGCCGTGAAGGCGCGGCAAAAGGAGCTGACGGAGGCGCAGGAAAAAAGCCGCATCGCCAAAGCGTTTAATGCCGCCACTACACCGCGAAACTGGAACTATGCGCAGCGTGTGAAGCAGGGCAGTGAAATGGCTATGCCGGACTTTGCCTATGACGATGGCCGCTTCACTTACCTGGGCTTTTCACCGCTGAAAAAGATCCCGAGTCCCTTCCTGCTCGTCAACGGCAAAGAACAAACGACCATCCCGTCGTTCTCGCAACAGGGCAACTATCGCGTGATGGTCGTTCACTCGCTGGCTCCAAAGCTGGTCTTACGCTACGGCGACGCCGTGGTGGGCATTGTTAATCAGGGATTTGGTCTGGCAACGGTCAGCAACGGCAGCACCGTTTCACCGGCGGTTAAACTGGAGGAAAAACCATGACGGATACGCAAAACCCAACGCCTCTCGATGGGAGCGAAAACCCTTCATCCGAGAGAGAAAAAACGGTGGCCGAGCTGGAAGTTGAAGCACGCGAACGGGCGCAGGCACAGCGTAAAGAGTCTGCGCCGGTGGAGGACGTTAAACCCGACCAACCCGAGGTAAACAGCCTCAAAAAGCGCGGTAAAAATCGTCTTATGACGCTGGGAATACTGCTTTTAGCGGCGCTTATCGTATTAGCCTGGATGGGTGACTGGGCTTATAACCATTTCATGAGCGCCCCAGCCCCCAAGGCTGAACAGGCAAAAACGGCACCGGATGATGTCAGTTACGGACGGAAACGTCAGGGCATGGGAATGGCTGAAAACCCGCTGGGGTTGCAGGACACAGCTTCGACCGATACCACAACAAACCTTCCTCGTGCCGCCGCTCCGCCCGTCTCATTTAACAAGTCTATGGCACTGGCGGCGATGGCCAGCACGCAAAGCAGCGGCCAAACCGCCACGGTTTCGCGCACGGCTGAACGCAGTACCACAGAGCACAGCGTATCTCCCGCGACCGCGCAACCTTATACACCTTGCACGGTGCCGCTGGTCATGGATGCCAGCGGAAAGCTGGCCTGTCCTGTCGGGGCGGAGGCATCACCTGGTGTGGCACCGGCAGTTTCCACCGTAACCGGCGTACAACGTATGCGGCTTGACCCGGATTTGTATATTCCGGTCGATACCTATATTCCCTGTACGCTTCAAACCCGCTTTGTGTCCGACGTTGCCGGGCGTATTTCCTGCCTGATATCTGAGGACGTTTACAGCGAAAGCACCCATGTACGGCTGATACCCGCAGGCACCCGCGCCCGTGGCGTCTACAAGACCGGCACACTCAATCACGGCCAGGCGAGGATGTTCGTGATGTGGACGGAACTCAGAACCCCGGACAGGCTAAAAATCCCGATGGTTGATTCTCAGGTCGTAGGCCAGCTCGGTGAGGCCGGTATTGATGGCTGGATCGACACGCATTTCTGGGAGCGTTTCGGCAACGCAATGATGCTCAGTACCGTGCAGGACGTCGCCGCAGCGGCGGCAAGTTCCGCCCCGTCGAAAGACCGCAATACCGATTACACGGAAAATTCACGCGCTGCCGCCGCTGAAATGGCAAAAACGGCGCTGGATAACAGCATCAATATCCCGCCAACCATCTACAAAAATCAGGGCGATATCATCGGCATCATGACCGGTTCAGACATCGATTTTTCAGGCGTCTACAGCCTGAAACTCAAATAAGGAGGGCATTATGGGCGTCAGTAACATTTCACTCGACCAGCATAAACAGCGCATGTTCGGGGATTTTCTTCACCTCGATGGCCTGACCGAAATCGCGGTAAACCGTCCCGGAGAGCTGTTTACCAAAATTCGCGGAGTATGGCAAAAACACCCCGTTCCGCTCACGCTGGCACAGTGTCAGACGTTTGCCACCGCGCTTGCCAACTATCAGGGCGACCATATTGATGATACGTCGCCGGTGCTGTCCGCCACGCTCGAATCTGGCGAACGTTGCCAGGTGGTGATGCCTCCGGCTTGTGAGCGAGATACGGTGTCGATCACTATCCGCAAGCCTTCCCTGATACAAATTCCCCACCAGTCCTATATCGACGGCGGCTTTTACGACCGGGTCACGGGTAAGGAGAAAACAGCAAGCCATGATGACGAGCTTTTACGTTTATACAATGCCGGAGCTATTCCCGCTTTTATGGAGAAGTGTGTCGAATATGGCAAGACCATCATCATCGTGGGCGGTACGGGGTCGGGGAAAACAACCTACCTGAAAACGATGATCGGGTATATCCCCGTCAACCTGCGACTGGTGACTATCGAGGACAACCCGGAGACGCGCTTTTATGGCCATGAAAATTACGTGCATCTTTTTTACCCCGCCGATGCGGGAGAAAAAGCCATTGTGACCCCGGCCAGTCTGGTACGGGCAAACTACCGCATGAACCCTGACCGTATTTTACTGGCCGAGGTGCGCGGAGGTGAAGCCTGGGACTGTCTGAAAATCATCGGCTCGGGGCATGAAGGGCTGATCACTTCTCTGCACGCCGGTAGCCCGGAAGAGGCCATTAACGGGCTGGCGGAACGCTGTTATCAAAACATGGAATGCCAGAACATCCCCTATTCGGTACTGCTGCGTAAGGTATTGAACAGCATTGATGTCATCGCCAGCATTGACGTGAGCGGCGATATTCGCCGCATGGGTGATATTTACTTTAAGCCGGTGCATCGCGCCGGTGTGATGGAGAATTTCAGGAATGAAACATTTTAAACCCCTGGTTGTACTCAGTGCATTGCTGGTACTCGCGGGCTGTTCATCCCCGCCCGAACCGGCAGCCGTCGAGTGGGATAAGCCTCTTTCGCCGACCAACGGCACATTGCCTTTATGGCAGGAAAACATGGTTGTTACACCGTCGCCGGTCGTGTCCGGGCAGTGGTCGAGAGTGATCACCGATTTTCAAGATGAAGGACAGATTTGGACGCCTGATGTCTGGTATGCCGTTGCTCATTCCCCACACGTTGCCGTCTCTGCGCCGGATGCGACCGCGTTCTTTGCTGCTAAAGCGTGGTTGAGACAACACGGCGCACAAGGGCTTATCTCTTATCTTCCAAAAACTCACTGCCTGACCTGCAACACCACCGACATTTATTTTTCCCGATAACGGCGGTGAGACAGATTTTCAATCTGTTTTTCCGGCGTTGAACAACCAGAGGGCGTTAGCCGTCTTTTGTTTGTCTCAAAATCACCTCAAGGAATAAAACGTTATGAAAAAAACCGCAATCGCGGCGGCACTCCTGTGCCTGACCGCTGGCTTTTCTGCGCCTTCATTTGCTGCTGACCCGTGCGAGGTAGTCCTGTGTATGTTCGGCAAAGTAACCGGTAATAGCGGCGGCAGTGAATGCAGCAGTGCCGAAAAAGCCTTTTTCAGCATTAATTCTTTTAAGAAGAAAGGCCGGTTTGACCCATCGAAGACATCAAACATGCGTAAAGCGCTTTTGGGGGAATGCAAAGCCGCAGACCCGGCAGCTATAGCCAAAATCATCAGTCAATTCGGGCGGATCAGGGGGTAATCATGAGACTTTTTATCGCAGAAAAGAAAGGATTGGGTGAAGTGATCGCCCTTGCCCTGGGCAACGGTGTAAACCGTGGCGGTTATATCGAATGTGGCACCGACGTGGTGACGTGGGGATCAGGCCACCTGCTCGAACTGGTCAAGCCTGAAAGTCATAACCCCGCTTACGAAAAATGGAACGAGGCCGATTTACCGCTGAAACTGCGACCGCACCGCTACCAGCCGATTGAGCGCACCGCAGGCCAGTTTAAAACGGTAGCGGCGCTGATTGAGAAGGCGAGTGAGATTGTTCACGCTGGAGATCCCGACGCCGAAGGCCAGCTTTTAATTGATGAAATTTTGACGTACACCGGCACGAAAAAACCGGTGAAGCGCGTCCTCATCAATGACCTGAACACGGAGAAAGCGCGACAGGCGCTGACGCAGTTACGCGACAACAGCGAGTTTTACGGATTATCCCAAAGCGCATTAGCGAGAAGCGTTGGCGATCAACTCTTTGGCTTCAATATGACCCGAGGTTACACTCTCGCCGCCCGTAAAAAAGGCGGCAAAGATGTGTTATCGGTTGGTCGGGTACAAACACCTATATTGGGTCTGATCGTTCACCGTTATGAAGCCTTCAAAAACCATGCGGCAGCGTTTTATTACGCTGTCAGCGCCGGTTTTATGATTAACGGTTTTGACCTGACCCGTTGCGACGGAGGCGAGATACCGGCGCGATTTTCCGTACCAGACGATGCCCCTACGGACGATAAAAAACGCATTATCGATAAGCACTACGCTGATAATATTGCCAGTACTACACAGTACCAACCCGCCACTGTGACACAGGCACAGACCGAACCTAAAACCTCACCGGCACCGCTGCCCTTCTCGCTGTTAGATTTACAGGTTCACATGAGCCGTGAGCACGGTCTGCCCGCTGAAAAAACGCTGGCCGTTACACAATCGCTGCGCGATAACTTTAAGGCGATCACCTATAACCGCTCAGATTGTCGATACCTGAATACCGAACAGTTTAATGATGCCCCACAGACGATTGCGGCGGTGAGTGCAGCATTAAGCGGGGCGTTTCCCTCACAGGTATTGGCCGACCTCGACAGCAACAGAAAAAGCCGTGCCTTTAATGAAGGTAAAGTCGGTGCGCATACCGCTATTATCCCGACCGGCACCGCACCCGATACAGCAAAAATGAGCCAGGACGAACGCGCGGTATACACCGCGATCGCTACACAGTACCTGGTTCAATTCTTACCGGAAAAAACGTATCTGGCGACCAGCGTCAGTTTTTGCGCAGCGGGCAATACCTTCACCGCCAGTGCCAGAAAAACAACGGGGATGGGCTGGACGGCGCTTTTACAAGAGAGCGACAGCGACGCTGAAAGCGGCGACGGCGAGAGTGAGCCAGGGAAAGATAATGGCGATGGCTTATTTTCCGTATTAACGGCACTAAGCGTGAACGATGCCGGAACCTGTAAAACCGTCACCGTCAAAGCGGAGAAAACCAAACCACTGCCACTTTATACCGAAGCCACGCTGTTACGTGATTTACAGCGCGTGGCAAAATATGTGAAAGACCCGCGTATTAAAGCTTTATTAGTCAGCCGGGACAAAGACACTGAGGGGGAAAATGGCGGGATCGGCACACCGGCAACCCGCGCCGAAATGTTAAAAACCTTACTGAACCGCAACTTTTATACCGTGGAAAAAAAGAAGCTTATCCCCACGGAATTAGGCATCAGCTTTATTCATGCCCTGCCCTCCATCGCTACCGAACCCGATATGACCGCACTCTGGCACGAGCAGCAACAGCAGATCGAAAAGGGGAAAATGACCTGCGATGCGTTTTTAGACGAGCTGGAAATCTTTATTGCGGAGCAGCTTCAACACGTCGATGTCAGCGCAGTCAACGTGACGGCCAGCGATAAAGAAAAAAGTGAAAAGAGCCAGTTTGAGCGATTAAACGCACCCTGTCCGTCCTGTGGTAGCAGCATCATTGTGACGCCTAAAATATTCCGCTGTACTCAGTGCGACTTTAAAATCTGGCCGACAATAGCGGGTAAAAACCTGACCAGGAATCAGGTTGAAACCATCATCAGTAAAGGTAAAAGCGCAGAGATTAAAGGCTTTACCAGCAAAGCGGGTAAGCCGTTCTCGGCGTTCGTGGTGCTAAAAGATAAGGCCACCGGGCAAACTGCGTTTGAGTTTCCACCACGTAAATAAGCCTTTCACCTATATGGCGGCGTCCTGCCGCCACTCCCCATTAGCTTAGGTAACTTTCATTATGTCAGACATTAAATATCAAGATGTTTACACCTATCTATCCTCTGGCCGCAACATGAACCAGTTTATTAAACGTTGTGACTACGGACTATTAATCGACCTGCAAAATAAACTTGAGGTGCATATCAGCGAGTGGGAGGCGCAGCAGGAAAAAGAACAAGAAGCCATTAAATTACGCAACGAAAAGCGCAGCGAGTTATTAGCACTGATTGTCAGTGAAGGTTTTTCACCAGAAGAATTAATAACCGCAGCGGCGATAAAAACAAAATCCCGCCGCCGGATGAAATATCAGTACAGAGACGGTGACGCCATTAAAAAATGGTCTGGTGTTGGTCGGGTTCCGCGTTCAATTCAGGAACGGTTAAATTCAGGTGCAACGTTGGATGATTTTTTAATTGCAGAGGAAATCAAAAATGAAAACCAGAATAAAACACCCCACAATTAAAGATGCTGGATATATAGCAGAGTCTGTTATTTCAAGAATGGAACATAGCGCAGGGCGACGCTGTGGTTTACACGATACTTTATACAACCAGTTTCTTTCCTAGGAAATACATGAATTCGCTGATAGTCTGAATGACGATGAACGGGGTAAGTTTATAGAAATCGCCTCCACACTACATCCACACCTAAAAGAATACGACTCGTGTAAGACAAAAAGTATATTAAACAAAATCCGCGAAGAGGAAGTGTGACGTTATTTTTTAATCGTTCAATTTTGAAAAATTGCTAACGATGGTTTTAACTTGTCGTTCAATTCAGAATGAATTGTTAACGGGAAGTGGATTGAGGCAGCTAAATTCAATTTTGAAAAAATTGTTAATTTGGCGTCACCGAAACCACTAACGAGCGTTCACCCCCAGTGAACCGAGTTAGTTGGGGGGAGCCGAATAAATTTTGCCGCCCCAGCGAGCAAAAAGCTATCGCCCACGATAGCGGTTTATTTGGGGGGCATCGCCCCGCAAACCGTCCAAGCTTAGGAGCATTATTCGAGGAACGAGAATAATACGACTTTGCGCGTGACCACCCCCGTTACGAGTAGTGATTTCCGATATTTTGAGACGAAGGCGAAAAAATAGAGGTCAAAATCACTTCGTAAGGGGGGTGGTCACGCGTAGCGTGGACGGTTTGCCGCACTTGACCTTTGGGGGTTTTGGCGTGGCGTCCAGCCGCGACATTACCCCCTTGTCTCATGAAATAAGGGCGTCCAGCCCGCATGTAATGAGACATGCTTTTGTTGAGGGGACTCTAGCCCCCTCAACATGCCCGCCTGCGGGCATAGCTTTAACGCTCTCAGATCCCCATACAACTCGGTGAATCCACTCGGTGACAGCTTGTCACCGAGTGGATTCACCGAGATAGCTCACCGAAAGAAACCATTCAAAGGTTAAGACATGCTTAATAAAATCACAGAGAAGCTAATGCCCATAGTCGATAACGCCACGGCGTTCTTCGGCTATATGCAACAGCATCAGCTATTGTTAGCTTTGTTATCAGGACTGACACTACCCTTTATTGTCCCGTTAAAGCGGGATGAACACGAAAAAGCACCAATATGGCAGCGTGTTATTATCTGCTTCTCACTCTTATGCTTTATTTTTGGCACAATATCACCGGCTACCTCTTACGTACTTCGCTTTCTATACCCGGCAAGACTGGAAGTAAGTACGCCAGTAATTTTGTGGGCGATATTGATTTCATTTACTGTGGTCGGCGTGATATTTCATTACGTTGCACGCCGCGTCCTCTCACCAGAGATTGACAAACTCAAAAGGAAGATGGTTAAAAAAACCAGTCTGGAAAGAAATACGCGTACTGATGTGCGAGAAATAAAAGCATTACTTCCCACAACTGAAAAATATGACCCCGAGCAATTCATTGATTTAGCAAAAGGCGTATTCATCGGCCTTAATGAAAACAGAGACCCGCAATATATTCCTCTCAGTGACTGGCAAAAACAACATGCCGATGTCATTGGTACAACGGGTGCAGGTAAAGGCGTGGCAACAGGGTTACTTATTTACCAGAGTATTTTAGCAGGTGAAGGTGTTTTTGAAATGGATCCGAAAAATGACGAATGGGCACCTCACTTAATAAGGAAAGCGTGTGAAGATGCAGCAAAGCCTTTCTACCTTATTGATTTAAATAAGCCGGAATATCAGCTAAACCTTATCGATGGCATTACAGCAGAACATTTAGAGGAACTTTTTATTGCGGGGTTTAGCCTGGCAGAAAAAGGAGAGGCCGCCGACTTCTATCGTATCGACGACCGCAGAGCCGCACGGGCGACCGCGCAACTAATTAATGAAAATCCAACCGCTACTATCCGCGATTTGTTTAACAGCGATTTCGTGCAGAGTATTGCCGAAACGATTAAAGGATTCTTCGGTAAAATAGAGGAGCTGGCTTTATTAAACTCCATTAATGCCCCGGAGGGGTTAGCATTAAAAAAGATTTTTGACGACGGCGGTTGCTGTTACATCATCGGTTCAATGCGCAACAGTAAAGTGATCGCAACTCAACGCATGATTTTAGTACGGTTAATGCAGCTTGCTGAGTTACGCGACCGAATCAATACCACGCCACGCCCGATTGCTATTCACCTGGCCGAACTAAAATACCATTTATCACGGCCTGCGCTTGAGGGATTAGGTGCTGCCCGAGATAAAGGCGTGCATATCATTATGGATCACCAGTCCGTTGCCGATTTACGCGACTGCCCCGCCGATTTAAACGGCGACGCCGTGGTGGGTGCCGTAGTGGAAAACGCCAAATTTAAACTGGTTTATAAACTGCAAGACCCCGACACCGCGTTATGGGTGGCAAAAATGTCCGGTACGATTTTAGTGGACGATGAAAGTCGCAAAGCAAAAACCAATCGGGTACTGACCGAAGTAATAGACGACGAGCGCACAATCCGACAGGCGGAGCGTTTTTATATCGACAGCAACATGCTGTTAAACCTGCCTCCGTTCGTCAGCTATATTTTCACGGCCACAGAGTTACCCCGAGCCTCCCTTATCTCACCCTTGAAAGTGAAAAAACAGCCGCTACAGGTTTATGACGTCACGCCGATCACACCCATCTCGATTAAAAAGCCGCTCGATTTTACTGAAGCACCCGCAACCCAGACGGCACCCGTTTTAGTGGCGGCAGAAAAAAACAGAACAGCCGAGTTAGCGCCGGTTGAGCCGGTTGTTGAAACGTCTTCTTTTGATTTTGATGAATAAGGGAATGCCATGTTGATAAGTAGCGATAAAGAACGCAAAGGCCGTAACAGTGAAAAAATGGCACAGCTTCTTAATTTTTTGAAAGAAGAAACCTACAGCGATTTTGACACGCTAAAACAACTCTTTAGGTATAAGGCACATCAACCACTTTACCTTCTGCTCGATAAACTGGAAGGAATGGGGCTTATTCAAAAATATGTTTTCGTCTCTCGCCTCGGCAGTCTCACGCTGTGGGGAATAACCCAGGATGGGATCGCCGTCGTACTCAGCCCCGAAGACAAGATTTTCCCCGCCCGATTTGAACCGGCGAAGTTAAAAGGCTGGAGCCTCGATCACCATCTGGATAATCAACTGGTACACCTTACGCTGGCACAAAAAGGCGCGATGGACTGGATTAACGGAGACCGTAACACCTTTTTAAATCAGTTTAAGGTGAAGCACCGGCCTGACGGATTAATCACGCTGCCAAATGGCAAACGGATCGCCATTGAAACGGAACGTAGCTTAAAAACAAAAGCCCGCTATCAGCAAATTATCGCCAGCCACCTGAGAGCGAGAACAGAAAATCTCTGGTTTTTCGTGTTCTACATCGTGCCGGATGAACAAAAGAAACGGGCATTAATGCTGCTGTTCGACACGATAAAACAGGTTATCGAAAACAGCCAACATGTCACGCTGGAAGCAAAGCACCGCAACGTGTTCCGCTTTTATACAATGGATGAACTAAAATCCCTGGAATTAAATAACTATGCGTAAATCAATCCTTTTCGCGTTGGTCATAACCCTTTCCCCGCCAGTGATGGCTACTTTAACTGTGGGTTTTTCTCCCGCCACCACAGATCAGCAAAGCGCCTTAGAAGTGGTGTTAAGCACTATCAATGGCGCAAAGCGTAGCGTGGATGTTGCGGCTTACAGCTTCACCAGTAAGCCAATTGCGGCGGCGCTCGTCGCCGCAAAAAATCGTGGTGTATCAGTCCGGGTTGTAGCCGATGAGAAGGCCAACAATGACAGATACACTGCTGTTACGTTTCTAGCTAATCAGAGTGTGCCGGTTC
This sequence comes from Pectobacterium atrosepticum, assembly GCF_000740965.1. Taxonomy (NCBI): domain Bacteria; kingdom Pseudomonadati; phylum Pseudomonadota; class Gammaproteobacteria; order Enterobacterales; family Pectobacteriaceae; genus Pectobacterium; species Pectobacterium atrosepticum. Next base: position 23,199 of record NZ_CP009126.1, read on the forward strand.
GCCTTAATGCGCGTTACGCCATCATGCACAATAAGTTTATGGTGGTGGATGGTGACACGGTGCAAACCGGCTCATTCAATTACACCGCCAGCGCTAACAGTCGTAATGCTGAAAATGCGCTACTGGTGCAGAACGCCCCGGCACTGGCGGGAACGTATCAGGCTGAGTTCAACCGGCTTTGGAGTGAATCAATAGCTCAAACCAGCCATTACTAAAAAATGCAGATATCATTGAAGCCCTTCGCCATCGATGGGCTTCATCAGAAATAATCACTAAGCAATTGTTCTTTCCAATCATCTTTATCACTTGAGAGATAATGAGGTTTCCATTCCAAGATCTCCCAACCACAAACCAAAAACTTAATGGAGAAACGTTCATCGTAATTACCAATTGAGTTTGAACCTACACTTACTTTTTCAACCAATCCCACCGAATTAAGAAACGCAATAGCAACCATAATCTCTTGATATGAAAGGCGTAACTTATCTTTAATCGTTTTTAAGGTTACAGCTGAGTACACCTTACCGCCTGACCTGATCATTAGTAGATAAATAAAAATTTTCAGAGAGTTTAACTCAAGAATATTTCTATTACTCATTGATTCAAAAGCAGTTATCCTACCATTTTCATCCACAAGGCCTTTATAAGGGAGTTTGCACCAATGGCCGTAAGATGTATGGAAAGGTGCTGGTACACGTTTCTTATCCTCTAGCTTACAGTTGAGTAAGATGTAGCGTTTTTTCCTCTCTCCGAGAGTCTCAATCACCCCGGTTGATTCGAGATAACGCAATCCTTCGCTGATCAACCTCCGACTCAATGAGCAAAGTTGAGTGAACTGGTCATAAGTTATTGAAGCGCTATACCCTCCCTGGTCATCCACTTCGGATTTCAAACAAAGAAGAATAAAAATTTTCAAGGATGCCACCCCAGTGGAAACCTTGTTTTTCTTTATATTTTTCAGAACATTACAATCCCTCATTACATAATAAGGCATTGGTTTCCATAAGGGAGTCATATCAACGACCTGAGACTAAGAAGTAAACAAGCATAAGGACTGTCGTACATAAAATTAGTCGACAAAGATTGTCAGAGATTTTCGCGACTCGCTCCAGTAATTTTACCTTATTTTCTAAAGACATAAGCATTCTCCATAAATTTTCATCGTTGCGTTTTTACGAAGTATGCCCCTTTACTTAAAAGACTATAAGTCTTTTAAGTAAAGTCTTTCTAGAAGAAAAGAAATAACATATTATATTAATATCAATTAGTTAGCATTGAATTATAGTTCACGAAGTTACTGTTATAGTTCATTAATAATAAAAATTCGAAGCCCTGAACAGGAAGGCTTCACCGTTCAACCGGCGAAAGGCCATTATTCAATGAATTTGAACTCTCTTTCTCCTCTTCCCGCGTTACCCACAACTCTACAATCGAACCCATAACGGCTTGTCCCGCCGTTAAGGGCGCTCCCGTTTGCTGGGATGGCTTGGCTGCCTCCCAGCTCACTGGCTATTTCTCATGTAGATTTGTGGATAACGCTTCCTCATGTGTCCTACTTCAGAAAACCATTATTAATAGCCCCATTGCGGGGCTGTTTACTCCTTAAAAATCCATCAAATAGCGGTGTGCTTTAGAAGCGGCACTTGCAGCTTTAAAAATAAAGCGCTTGTCACCTTTCAACGCTTCCAGCCAGGAGGCTATGTAATTTTCGTGCTGTACTTCCCCGTAAATACTCAGATCAGCCATTAAAAATGCGCTTCCCAGCTCCGCGATCAGTTCTTCAAAGGCATATCCCGCAGATCCAAACTTCCCACCCTTCTCACGGTTTAAACGGTTTTTTGCTCCGCTCCAGTGAACAAGTTCATGCAAGCCGGTAGCGTAAAAATTTGCTGCATCAGTAAAGAGATGACGCTCTGGCATCCAGATCTCATCTGTTGATGGTCTGAAAAAAGCCTGTTGGCCACGCTCAGTAATTTTCGCGCCTGTACGCTGGAACAGTGCTTCAACTTGCGGCAGCGGATCGAATTCTGCCACCGGCTGCGGTGCGGTTTTTTCTTCCAGAGTCAGCCCTTCTATTTGTTCAGCGTTAAAAACGGTGAATGATTTCAGCATTGGGATTTTTTCAACCTCACCCGCCTCGGTTTCCTTCTCAAGCATCTTGTAGAAAATGGCCGTTGTACCCTTCTCCCCCTTGCAAACCTGAGCGCCCAACTCCTGAGCTTGTTTGTAAGTCAACCAGCGGGAATCTGTGAAGCCCTGCGCTGCTGCGCTGTACCACAGCATCATGATATTAATTCCGCTGTAGCTTGTGCCGGTGGTGAAGTTTGACGGAATACCTGACACCGCACCATTACGCTTCCACGGACACACCCACGGCTTAACCCCCGTTTCTAACGCTTCGATGATGCTGTCAGTCACAACCTGGTAAACATCTGGTTTGGCTTTGCCTTTAGAAAATTTCGTTTTTGAGGAGCCTGACTGCTCCAGCGGGGATGCGCTGGTCGCCGGTGCGGGATTAGGGACGCTTGTTTGGGTATGCAGGTTCATAGTCATGGTTGTTTCTCCGTCAGTGTGAATTTCGTCTTCGTATCGCCTGACGGTTCGGCCTCCCCGGAGTCGTTCTGGCCAGCAAGGGCGCGAAGCGGCTATGCATTACCTTGCTGACCAGGTTGTGACGGGTAACGATTACCGGAAGCTGATATGAAGAAGAAAGACTCACAGGAGAAAATGACGGCGAGCATACTCGAACTTAGCGCCCCTTATGCCGTAGCGGTGAAATGCCGTTGTGTCAGCGATGGAAGCCCGGAGGGGTGAAACAGCTCGCTTGGCTCAATGCGGAAGCACGACGTAGCGCCCGGACACCACAGACATGAATAATGACTTGTGATATAAATAATTGACTTTTACATTGAGGATTTAAACTATGGAATGGCCGAAGGTATTTAGTGATGTAGGGGATGATATAAGAAAAAAAGCATTCGAAAAATTCGACGTGGAAGCAATTACAAAAACAACATTACTTCCCGGACAGGAAAAGACTGGCTACCATAAACGGAAACTGACAACCGACTATTATATTTTCATCTTTACCGATCGTGAAGATAAGAAAAAACAAGGTTCTTTTTGTTGTGGTGTTCATGCGTCCAAAGGATGGTTTGAACTTAACGGACAAAACGCCCACAATATAGCATCTTACAACCCCCTAACCGGGGAAAGCTCTGGCGACGTAGGCACAGTTGGTACGAGGTCAACTACAGCTATCAACCACCCAAAAGCAAATAAAGAAAAGAAACAATTAATTAATATATTACAAACATATATTGCACTTACCGATAGCATAACAAGTACTAAAGAAGGTGAATCCACAGCGGTGAAAATACTAAAAAAACTGATAACCCATCCATCAAACTCACCTGAAAGATCCGAAATAAGAGCCGTGAACACATTACTCTATAAAACCTTTACTGACATTAAATACAAACAGCATGACATAACAAAATACTCTGAATTAGTTTTATTCAAAGAAAACTCATTAGGAATAACGATAAAAAGCATACCGGTAAGTTATTTTAATGAGAACATTAAAAATAATAGAGAATCAAAACACTCTGATTATGTATACCCTAATCCACCTTCATTTTAAAATAAGCGTTAAGTAAAGCCTCTTACGTACATAGGCTTTACTTACACTCGAACCAGTAAAACATGTTACAAAATAATAAGTAATAGAAGAAAATGGACAGCATAATTTTTTAAATATCAGACGGTGTCATTTATAAAATCGCCCATTCCCCAAACCTAATAATTGATGGCACTACCTCTTCAGTAATACCATTCACACAAATTCAACCAGGCAAAACCAGCGGTTGTTTACGAGCTTTTGGTAACGGTGCTTTGAGATCATAGAGACACAACAATCGACGATAGTCTGTGCATTTCTTATCTTCAAAATTAATTAAAAAAGACTTAAACACACTAAGTGGCAGAATATCTCTATACGCAGAGTAGAATACTAAAGAGCATTGCTTACTTATTGAGTAACTCCCTTCATAGATCTCTTCCAAATTATCATAATCAACTTTGCAAGACTGTGGTGTTCTGTTAAAAACCTCGTCAACTTTTTCTTTTTGCCTCCGCTTACAAGCTTCAATATTATTAAGTTCGGGACATATCCCCCCAAAGGCATAAAATGGGAAGTGTTGCGATTTACTTACCTGTTGTTTATTTAGCAAAAGAATTAATTGATAATTTTCTTCGTCTAAAATCTTAAAGTAATTCTGCATCATTTCTGATGTTGTTTGATATTCATACTTAACAGTTTTTGATGTGCCAATAGCCAAAACCATATCACCGTTATTTAATGAATCAATATCCTCTGTAATACTTACTTTTATATTACCTCCGCTACGAATCTCCCCCCAAACACGTTGCACCTTCCTAATATCCATTGCTGAAACAGGTAATAATAGGCTAGATATTGCTTCATAGATAACGTCAAATGCATTTGTTTTTATCTTATTTATTCGTATCGTAGAAAGCCCTTCAATATCAATATCATGCTCAACCACATCTTGTGATTCAGACTCTGAATCAAACTCTATAAGTAAAAAATTTCGCCTGATTTGCTCAGCCATTTCACTACGAGGATCCACACAAGAAAAAATTGTTTTTAAAATATTTTTTATATTATTATCACTAATGCTATAGCCAATAAAAATAATTGGATTATGAATAAAAAGTGAAAGTAACTGAGCGCGAATTAATTCATATTTATCATTGAAATTTACATAGTCATTTTCAGTAATAATCATCCCTTCAGAATCAGTAACACAACCGTGAATCTTATATACTGAACCATAAGGATTACTAAGCAATATATTATTACCAATCAACGGGGAGAACTCAAAAGTTTTTTCGATAAGCAGGTCATAATTAGTTGTTATAACAGAACCAATATTTTTCCTTGCCTTGGCCAGTAATTTTATTTCTTCTTCCACATCGTCTTTTAAAGTTGTATCCCTAAGAAGATGCGCCAGATACATTTTGAACCTACTTCTTCCATGCCCCCCTTCATTCATATCTTTGTAAAACTCATCATTAATAAATTCGAACTCACCATGCCTATCCTTTCCTAGAGCTTGATTGAAAAGTTCTTCGATATCACTAGCCACCTTTTCATAATTCGTTTTAGCTTCTATTTGATGGCGATATCTAATATCATAATAGTCTTCAACGTTACCGGTTAGATCGATAACCACCTTTTTTAATAGGGCATCCCAACTATACGACTGGGTTAAATACCGAAGGCTAAAACCAGTACCAACGAATAAAACTGGATGATTTTTATAATTATTAACAAACTCATTTATATTCATGCTGAACTCACCCTCATTAACCTTCAACTTGAGCCACGCCTCAAGTCCCCAAACGATAATCTAACATTTTTTTAAGAAGTACCGTAATCTTGCTTTCTCTATAAAAATTCATTCAAAAATATTTATGTACAACTAACCTAGCCGTACGACTTATCCACCGTTTCTGTGGATAACGCTACATCTTGTGTGCTGAACAGCAACTGTTGATACTAGATGTAGTGCCGAACGGGGCAGGTTCCGATAAACCGTGGGGGTGCGTTATGCCCTGCCCCGATTCGGCCAACGGATTTTGGTGCCGTATAAGTATATCCCGCCGAACCAAACTTCCCACCCTTCTCACGGTTTAAACGGTTTTTTTGCTCCGCTCCAGTGAACAAGTTCATGCAAGCCGGTAGCGTAAAAATTTGCTGCATCAGTAAAGAGATGACGCTCTGGCATCCAGATCGCATCTGTTGATGGTCTGAAAAAAGCCTGTTGGCCACGCTCAGTAATTTTCGCGCCTGTGCGCTGGAACAGTGCTTCAACCTGCGGCAGCGGATCGAATTCTGCCACCGGCTGCGGTGCGGTTTCTTCTTCCAGCGTCAGCCCTTCTATTTGTTCAGCGTTAAAAACGGTGAATGATTTCAGCATTGGGATTTTTTCAACCTCACCCGTTTGGATAAATTCTTACCTAACAATGTGCATAATTGCACATTGTTAGGTATTGGTGGTGGAGGGGATAGAGCGTTATGGGGTGAACGATTTGAAATTGGCTTCTAAATCATCAAAGCAACAACTGACATCAACAAAATGAGCCTGTTTTTTAGTGCGCACTAAATCGTGTAATTTGATTGCTCTGGCTTCGATATCAGCTTGATGGATTTTGATATATTCGTGCTGCTTCTTTAGTAGATTTTTGTATTTTACATCTACATTATCTACATCTAGTAAAGTAACCTCATTATCCAGTACAGGTATCATGTAATTTAGATTAATGACACCAAGAAATTCAGTACCATCTTTTCTGTTGTAAATTTTGAAGGCTGTAGGTTTAGAGTTATTGATTCGTTCTAACTGAGGTTTTGGTGATGATAAAGGAGCTATATAGCTCACGCCATTAACTTCAATAACGACGCCAATGAATGGGCGGCTACCATTATAATTATCCGGCACCTTTCCATCGATTGTTTTTAGGTAAGATATATACCTATCGGAAACGATGTAAAACTTCACTTTCTTCCCTCACATCCACGGATGAAAAAAAAAGCGGCCTGAGCCGCTTTTCGTCCCGCACTTAAGGTAGCGAATCACCTGGATTTTCGTCCCGCACTTAAAGGTAGCGAATCACCTGGATTTTCGTCCCGCACTTAAAGGTAGCGAATCACCTGATTTTCGTCCCGCACTTAAGGTAGCGAATCACCTGGATTTTCGTCCCGCACTTAAGGTAGCGAATCACCTGGATTTTCGTCCCGCACTTAAGGTAGCGAATCACCTGGATTTTCGTCCCGCACTTAAGGTAGCGAATCACCTGGATTTTCGTCCCGCACTTAAGGTAGCGAATCACCTGGATTTTCGTCCCGCACTTAAAGGTAGCGAATCACCTGGATTTTCGTCCCGCACTTAAAGGTAGCGAATCACCTGGATTTTCGTCCCGCACTTAAAGGTAGCGAATCACCTGGATTTTCGTCCCGCACTTAAAGGTAGCGAATCACCTGGATTTTCGTCCCGCACTTAAAGGTAGCGAATCACCTAGATTAATCACCGATACATCAAACCTTCTTTGTACCGACACCCCAATATTAGAACTCTATTATTCTATTTGCAACTTTATTGTTTAGCTAAACCTATAGACTAAGTTTCCGCCGATACATGTAACTTATTGTTTAATATATATTTATTAAAGATTGCCACATGTAATACCTATACTCTAACTTATCATCAAATTCCTTCGTTCGCGCATCTACGCTGGGTACCTCATCAGTGCATAAATGGATACACAGGTGACTCTGTCCAGGCGGCTAGGTGTAAACCTACTGACGTAATGCACTCTCGATAGCCACAGCTCAGTGTTACGTTTAAATTCAGTAAAATAGACTTATCCACCGTTTCTGTGGATAACACTACATCTTGTGTGCCGCCTAGCTCGGATCGATACTATATGTAGTTCCGGGCAGGGCAGATTCCGATCAACCGTGGGGGTGCGTTCTACCCTGCCCCGCTTCGGCCAGCGGATTTTGGTACTGTATAAGTATACCTTCCTCGTACCGCTGCAAGCTGGTACTGTTTAAACACACACGACACACTTAAACAGAACCGGTTCTCAAAAATGACCCAAACAGTACCGACCTGCTTTGTTCGCGCCTATCTTCGAGCCTCCACATCCGAACAGGATGCATCACGAGCACGTAGCTCTATCGACACTTTCGCCACTGAGCGCGGGCTGGCCATCTGTAACTATTATATTGAAAATGAGTCAGGTTCACGGCTGGAGCGTCCTGAGCTTTTCCGGCTGCTAAAAGACTGTCGGCAGCGTGACATCTTACTCATTGAAGATGTTGACCGCCTTTCACGTCTGGCTGGGAATGACTGGATCACGCTCAAGAAAATGATTGCCAGAAAAGATATAAGAGTCGTGGCCGTTAATGTTCCCACTACCTGGCTACATTTATCTCCAGGGCTGACCGATTTTGATAACCGGATGTTTTCGGCCATCAATGACATGCTGCTCGATATGCTGGCCGCAGTGGCCAGACGCGACTATGAGCAGCGGCGGGAACGCCAGAAACAGGGGATCGCCAAAGCAAAAGCTGAGGGCAAATACCAGGGAAGAAAGGTTAACCAACATCGCTATGATGCCATTAACCGGCTGCTGGCCAGCGGCAGCTCCTGGAGCCAGGTTCAGAAGACCATCAATTGCAGTCGTGGCACCATTAGCCGGGCGATTAAACAGTGTCCCCCAGTTACTCTTTCCGGGCAATCGGAGAGTGCTACCGCATTCTCCGTGACAACCACACTGTGGGTGCCGGTGCAGAACGGCAGCAAATTTACCCGAGGGAAGAAAAAGGTCAGAGAAGATATTGCCTGGCTGGTTGAGTCTGACTATGACGGAAAGGTGTTGGACAACAATGAGTACAGCCTGATTTTTACGTATAGCGATGAGGCCGATTTGAAAGAGCAGATTGACGAACTTTTTGACGAGATTTACCGCACTGCTGAGATACGTAACTGCGTGGTCGATGACATGACGCTAACCAATGATGCGACTAATCAAGGCTGGAAGGAATATGATGGAGGCTGGCAATAAGTCACTAGTAGCAGTTAGAACCAACACCCCGAAAGGTCTAACCAAAAAAAATGAGGTGCCTTATTTGGCGATTTTATAATCACCCCTGATAAATTTCAGTGATGGTGGCCAAATGTCGTCAAATCGCAGCTTCGCTCCCACTGGGCCATATTAACTTTCATCATTAGCTCATCTGATTAATGACCGTTATTATTTGTTGATATTCGGGTAAATTTCGTCAATCTTGACGTATAAGTTGCCCGTTTCGGCTGCTCGTCGTATTTTTTCTTCCATCAACATTCTGAAACTGATGTTGTTTTTTAGCATAAGAACAAGATCATAACCGCTGACACAGATAACTTTCTTTCCCCTTCCCCAGGCATCTAAGCCGCTGCGGGTAAACCCTGCCCAACTGATGAATACACCACGAGCCCATGAGATTTTCTGATCCAGTTTTCCATGAAATGCATGGAGATCGGCATTTCCTGTTTTCGCGCTATGCCATTTTGCTTCGACCAGATAGGTATCGTTATTGAGTAGAAAACTGCCGTCTATCTGTTCGCCCTTCAGCCGGAATGCGCCTTTAGGGGATAAATAGAACGCGGCAAA